>NZ_CP013294.1 GCF_001456155.1 Chryseobacterium sp. IHB B 17019
AACAGAAACAGCCGGAATCTTCGTTGCAGCCTGGAATTATTTCCTTTAAAATTAAGTATAACTAGGTTTTGACTTAAATTTCAAATATAAAGGATAAAAAATATGATACGGAAACAAAGCTATTAACACAAAATTTTTAGCATCCTGAAAATCCGCCAATACGAAAAAATCCGTGTACAATGGAAAATATACAGGAAAATCATAATGAATGTAAGATATTTTCTGTTAAAGGCTCCCAAAAAACTTGAAGCTTGTACTACGATTCCAAAGACGGTAGTAATAACCCAGAAGTTTTCATAAGCATATAAACTCAGGACCCAATCCGGAACCTTGATATCTGCGATCCAATAATTATCCAGCGTATTGATTTTGGCTGCGTTTTTATCCAGCCATGTAATTTTTCCTGTTTGTTTGATTACATTTTTCGCAATTCCTAAAAACTTGGAGATCCCCGCCATACTGTAAGTTGCCAATATTCCCAGATAGAAATACTGTACCCATTTGTAATCATTTTCTTTGATTAAATTTTTAGGCAGTAAAAAAATCGCCATAAAATAACCAATAATTATCAAATGATTATGATGCCCCACACTGAAATTAAGAGAAATCGGGAAATTAATGATTGCTATTAATACAAATATTAAAAAATTAAGAATATAATTTTGCTTAAATAAAGTTATTATTAGAAGTAAAGCACAAATCAATAAAATACTCCCATATAAAAACTCACTCGGATATACCGGGAAAATAAATCGTTGAATCACAAGAAATGGTTCATAAATTTCTTGAGGCCACTTGCTGATTCTTCTGAATGTAAGATATTGCATCAACAACCAATACAACCCGAAAGTACGCATTGCATAATAGGCAATTTTATAATTGAAAACGGTAAGTTCCTTATATTTCATTAGAGTTTGGTTATCAAAATTTTATTGATTTTAAAAGACGCTTTTCCTAAATCCCAGGGATTGAAGCTTTCTTTATACAAAAGAAGATTATTATACTCCGGCCGGTAGCTTTTCATGAAAATTTTCATCTTTTTGATACTTTCTTCCCGGTTTTCATTTTTTTCAATTTTTTTGCCATAAAAACCTGTTATTAAAGCTAAATTATTTTCATCGTAAATTTCTGTGGCCTGATACAAAACTCTGATCGTATCATTTCCCTCAACCCTGTACAGCCTGTATTGTTCCTCAAACTTTTCGCTTCCACTAGGGCTTGTAAATAATTTCCAACTGTAGAAAGGATAAATTTCTTTCCCACCTTTTCCAATGATATACAAAGACAACAAGGACAGGAATAGGGAAATAAAGAAAAGATATTTCGTATATTTTTGCATGGTTTCGTGTTTTTAGTTAAAAATATTAATTAAAATCAATATTGTGATCCTTTAAATATTTCTCAAAAATCTGCTGCCCGCTTCTCATAGAATTTACAGCCCATCGGATTTTCATTTTCAATAGCTTTTCTTCACTTAATTTATAATTAATATCTGAACGTAACAACTTCTGTTTCAATTCATACATACAAATTCCCGCTGCCACAGAAACATTATAACTTTTCGTAAAGCCATACATCGGAATCGCTAATGTTTCATCCGCAAAATCAATTACTTCTTTTGAAACTCCTTCAAGCTCAGTCCCGAAAACCAGTGCAATCGGCTCCGTCACTTGATAATCCGGTAACATAACAGCATTTTTCTCCAATGAAACTGCCAGAATTTTATAACCTCTTTCTTTAATATTTTTTAAAGAATCCAAATTTTTCGGCATTTTTTCAACCTCAACCCATGTTTCAGCGCCTTTTGTAACGGTAAGATTCGGATTAAAAACATTTTCTTCTTCCATCGCAATTACTTTGTGAAAAGCACAGGCTTCGACCGACCGTATGATCGCCGCTGCATTCCTGAACTGATACACGTCATCCATCACAGGAAGCACGAAATCAGAACTTTCCTGAGAAAAATGATCAATTTTCGCCAGTCTTTCCTCCGTTAAAAACTGTTTTAAATATTCAAAAGTTTGTGCTAAATCGTTCATTATTTTCAAATCTTTGCAAATTAACGTAATTTTGAGGAATCATCCTGAAATGGGGATCAAATTCTATAAAAGTCCTGTATGAAACGAAAAGTCCTGTTGATATATACCGGTGGAACCATTGGTATGGAAAAAGATTACGAAACCGGAAGCCTTCGTGCCTTTGATTTTGGAAATATTTTTGAAAAAATGCCCGAAATGAAGCTAATGGAATGTGAGGTTTTCGTACACCCTTTCGCCAAACCGCTTGACTCCTCGGATATGGGACCGGAAGAATGGAAGATTATAGCTCATTATATCCGCAAAAATTATGAAAAATATGACGGATTTTTAATTCTTCACGGAACAGATACGATGTCTTATACCGCTTCTGCTTTAAGTTTTATGTTAAAAGGATTAAAAAAACCGGTAATTTTAACAGGCTCACAGCTACCTATCGGGGATCTGAGAACGGATGCAAAGGAAAATCTTCTAACGAGCTTGTACTACGCAAGCTTATATGAAAATGATAAAGCTGTGATTCAGGAAGTTGCAATTTATTTTGAATATAAATTATTGAGAGGAAATCGCACTTTGAAATATTCGGCTGAATATTTTGACGCCTATGCAAGCCCTAACTACCCTATTCTTGGGCAATCCGGAGTTCATTTAAATGTAATTAAGGAGAATCTTCACCGCAGTAATTCTGATATTGAATTTCATGTTGACGATCATATTTCGGAGGATGTTTTGTTCTGGAGGATTTTTCCGGGAATGAAGCTGGATCATTTTAAAGAAATCCCAAAAATGAAGGTTTTGATCCTTCAGGTTTTTGGTTCGGGAACGATTTTCAGCACTGAAAAAACCCAGAAAACGCTGCAGGAAATCCGAAATAACGGGACTGAAATTGTGGTGGTAAGTCAGTGTATTTCAGGCGGAATCTCATTTGGAAAATATGAAAACAGCAATATTTTTTCAAGAATTGGAGCAATCAGCGGGAAAGATATGACTGCGGAAAGTGCGATCACTAAAGCGATGCACCTGATTGACAATCCAAGCTATAAAGGAAGTTTTGCAGAACATTTCGCAAAAAGTCTTTGTGGAGAAATTTCCGAGTAATTGCATCAGAAAATTTGCTAATTCAAGAAATTAGAGTATTTTTGCAATCTCAATTAGAAAGGTGTCCGAGTGGTTGAAGGAGCTACCCTGGAAAGGTAGTATACGGGTAACTGTATCGAGGGTTCGAATCCCTTCCTTTCTGCTGATAATCAGAGTCTTAGGTTTTATAATCTGAGACTTTTTTATTCAATAAAATCTAAAAAATCAATCATATTCTTATTAAATACTTTAGAATTTTCTTCTGTAATAATTTCAATTAAAAATTTTATTGGAATTACAGTTCCATATCCAAGATCGTCATAGTTGCCTTCACCAGAAGGAAGATTTGAAGAAATACCAACAACATTACCATTATTATTAATAACAGGTCCTCCACTATTTCCTGCTTTAATTTTTGCTGTAATTAACATTAAATTCTGTCTCATCCAAATATCTTCTGCTATTGAGGCTATGCTACCAATAGAGGCTGTATATCTTGAAGAGATAATTGCCTTTTCAGCGGTAATAAAAGAGTGGAATCCTGGGACTTTAGGAAATCCAAGAGCTAAGACTTCATCCAAGACTTGTCCTTCTTCATATTGAGCATAACGATGTTGTGTCAAGAAACTCTCTGGAAATTTTATATAGATTAAATCCATTGCGTCAATATTATGGACTAAAAATGTTGATTCTTGTAGGACACTTTTTGGAATACCTTTAATTGAGATTTTAGAAGCACCTTCAATGCAATGTTTTGCAGTAGCTAAACCATTAAAAAAAATAAAGGAACTTCCTATAGCTTGGTCCTCATTAATATAATGACAGATTGGTAAAACTCTGTCTCTGTAAACTGTATTAATATATTTGAAACCAAATATTAAGGACTTCAATTTCTCATTTAAGAAAGTTTTAAGGATTGGATTTTTGAAGATTGCACCATGTCCATCAGATGGCAGATACCAATATGTATCATCAAAATTACTTGGTGTATCCTTAATGATTAAATGCAAGTAATTATTCTTGGCAAGGGACTCACATAACTGTGCAACAAGAGTTGGATAAGGCATCTCAGGAGTACTATATTTCTCTTTATAATACTCACAGAACTTTACAATTGTTCTTTCTTCATTTTTTCTAGTTTCACCAAAGTTATGATGAGTTGAAAAATATTCTAGTAATTCAACTAAAATTTCACTATATGTATAAGGATATTGTTCAAGGTTAATCATAAATAGAAAGATTTAATACTAAACTAATATTTTTATTTGAATGTTTAACCATCATATTTTCCCCGTGTTAGTACCAATATTCGACTAATCACTCTGGTGATAACTAAGCCTTAGGCTTCAATTTGACACTTTTTATTTTTAAACAAATTTAAGTTTAAAATTATTTATAATTTCAAAATAAATCCCAATCAAATTTGACTGGGATTTTCCGTTTGAAAAAAGTACCAACTAATTTCCAAACAATCTAGCTATATGAATGTGAATGTTTAGTGTTAATCAATTACACATCGTCAGAAACTGATGGCTCATCTGTACCTTGAACTTGGCATCTGATTTAAGTTTTGTGTAAATTGTGTGTTCAAAAGCGTGAATATCCTTTAATTTCTTATCAATAAATTCTGCAATTTGGACAATTGAGAAAATAAAATCTCTATAAACCGCGATGTTTACCGTCTGTCCATATACCGGAAGATAAGCCTTCAGGAAAGGAAGCGTTGATTGGTGCAAATTATAATTCACGCAATATCCCGCTCCTTCCCTGGAAGTAATAATTTCATAATTATTGATGAAGTCTAGTGTGTTTTTACCTTCTTTGCAGTTATTCTTAGAAAAATATCTGTTGATTTTATCTAAAATATGTTGAGCATATTCCATCATGGTAATTGTTTTCCATTCGAATATATGGTTCATGCTTTTTACATTTTTTGAAGACTTTCCGTTTTCACAGTTCGTACAGAATGAAATCCCGATCTTTTCATAATACGGAAGAAAGCAATCCTTGATCTGAATTGAAGCATCCGCCTGAAGCCTGTCATTTGCAAAATTGTAATACAGATACGGACTGTACATTTTTACAAGGGCTTTCAGATACTCTGTTTCGGAGGTATTCTTGTATTCTTCAAACCATTTTTCAAGATTGTCGTAATAACGGTTTTCAAATTCATTAAAACTTAAATAAAAAGGCAGTTCCATAGCTCTGTAATTTTGATATGACAAAGCTAATAGCGTAATGCGACAAAACTTGACGTGTTATAATTTTATTTAAAATTTTTGAATGTTAAAAACTATGGTAACGAAAGTGTGTAAAAATCTCCTCCATCTTTAGAACATTTAATATAGATATTTTTAGGGATACTGTCTTTTAAATTAATTTTAGTGCTTTGATCACAGGATTCATTATTATAATTAAAAATTAAATACCCTTTAGAATCAATAA